>NZ_CP110389.1:6700000-6737367 GCF_026015985.1 Rhodopseudomonas sp. P2A-2r
CCAGTGAGTGTTACCTCACCTTCAACCTGCCCATGGCTAGATCACTAGGTTTCGGGTCTAATACAACGAACTTAACGCCCTATTCAGACTCGCTTTCGCTGCGCATACACCTATCGGCTTAAGCTTGCTCGTTAAATTAAGTCGCTGGCCCATAATACAAAAGGTACGATGTCACCCAGAACGTATCTTGGGCTCCATCTGTTTGTAGGTGTCCGGTTTCAGGTCTATTTCACTCCCCTCGTCGGGGTGCTTTTCACCTTTCCCTCACGGTACTAGTTCACTATCGGTCGATGAGGAGTACTTAGGCTTGGAGGGTGGTCCCCCACGTTCAGACAGGATTACACGTGTCCCGCCTTACTCTAGGATATATCATTGCATTACCCGTACGGGACTATCACCCTCTGAGGTACAGCTTTCCTGACTGCTTCCGGTTGTCTTTGATATACCACTGGCCTGGTCCGCGTTCGCTCGCCACTACTAACGGAGTCTCTGTTGATGTCCTTTCCTTCGGGTACTTAGATGTTTCAGTTCCCCGAGTTCGCTTAGAACCCCCTATGAATTCAGGAGCTCCATACCTTCAACTGATAACCGGAAATCCAAATCCACCACACCTTGCGGCATGATGCATTTAGAGTTCCGGCTATCGAAGGTGGGTTTCCCCATTCGGAAATCCGTGGATCAAAGCTTCTTCGCAGCTCCCCACGGCTTATCGCAGCGTAGCACGTCCTTCATCGCCTCTCATCGCCAAGGCATCCACCGAACACCCTTAAGGCACTTGATTGCTCTCATTATCTATATCCACCCCACTCGGCAGAATGGGAACCGCTTGCTGCTTGCGTAACAACCCGAGTGTCAGAGACACAGGGTCGAAAACGCAAAACCGCACGCCAGGCGGTCAAGCCCAGGCGCACTTCAAGCAGCGGATATGATTAGAAAGACCAGCTTGCTTCGTAAGATCGAACCGACAACGAGGCGGTCAAGCTTCGTTGGAAAAGACGTTTGTCACGGAAGCGATGCAAGCAAAGCGTTCGTGAAAACAATCTTGGAGATTACATAGATGGTACCGCAGATTGCTCTGCAGATCCTCTATTCGGATCGATCTCCTCTTTACGATGTCAGAAATCACGCACGCCGCATCCCGAAGGACACGTCATGCGAAACGATGTTCCGCGGACTTTCAAACAGCTGCTGCCCGATGGCGCATGCTGTGAACACACTGGATGAAGAAAGTTGAATGGTCAGAAAGATCTCATCGCCATCCATCAGAAAAGTTTCTGGTGGAGGCAGACGGGATCGAACCGACGACCTCATGCTTGCAAAGCACGCGCTCTCCCAGCTGAGCTATGCCCCCGTTCCAGAAGAACTCGGCTTGAACAGTGATTGGTCGATCGTTCGTCTTCGCCAGCTCGCTTGCGCAAGCAAAGGCTGGTGGGCCTGGGAAGACTTGAACTTCCGACCTCACGCTTATCAAGCGCGCGCTCTAACCAACTGAGCTACAAGCCCTAACTACAAAGGGCTGCCCAGCGTATCCCGGCTTGCACCAGGAACGTCACAAGCACGCCCCAGCGTGTGTTCGTCCGCGAAGAAAGAGAAACGAAGACGGCGGTGTCCCGCCAATGCAGCCTAACGATCCGAAAACCGTTGGCCACTGATGTTTCAAAAGAGGATCGATAGTGCAAGCACTGAAGATCCATCCTTAGAAAGGAGGTGATCCAGCCGCAGGTTCCCCTACGGCTACCTTGTTACGACTTCACCCCAGTCGCTGACCCTACCGTGGTCAGCTGCCCCCTTGCGGTTAGCGCACTGCCTTCAGGTAGAACCAACTCCCATGGTGTGACGGGCGGTGTGTACAAGGCCCGGGAACGTATTCACCGTGGCATGCTGATCCACGATTACTAGCGATTCCAACTTCATGGGCTCGAGTTGCAGAGCCCAATCCGAACTGAGACGGCTTTTTGAGATTTGCGAGGGGTTGCCCCTTAGCGTCCCATTGTCACCGCCATTGTAGCACGTGTGTAGCCCAGCCCGTAAGGGCCATGAGGACTTGACGTCATCCCCACCTTCCTCGCGGCTTATCACCGGCAGTCTCCCTAGAGTGCTCAACTAAATGGTAGCAACTAAGGACGGGGGTTGCGCTCGTTGCGGGACTTAACCCAACATCTCACGACACGAGCTGACGACAGCCATGCAGCACCTGTGCTCCAGGCTCCGAAGAGAAGGTCACATCTCTGCGACCGGTCCTGGACATGTCAAGGGCTGGTAAGGTTCTGCGCGTTGCGTCGAATTAAACCACATGCTCCACCGCTTGTGCGGGCCCCCGTCAATTCCTTTGAGTTTTAATCTTGCGACCGTACTCCCCAGGCGGAATGCTTAAAGCGTTAGCTGCGCCACTAGTGAGTAAACCCACTAACGGCTGGCATTCATCGTTTACGGCGTGGACTACCAGGGTATCTAATCCTGTTTGCTCCCCACGCTTTCGTGCCTCAGCGTCAGTAATGGGCCAGTGAGCCGCCTTCGCCACTGGTGTTCTTGCGAATATCTACGAATTTCACCTCTACACTCGCAGTTCCACTCACCTCTCCCATACTCAAGACTTCCAGTATCAAAGGCAGTTCTGGAGTTGAGCTCCAGGATTTCACCTCTGACTTAGAAACCCGCCTACGCACCCTTTACGCCCAGTGATTCCGAGCAACGCTAGCCCCCTTCGTATTACCGCGGCTGCTGGCACGAAGTTAGCCGGGGCTTATTCTTGCGGTACCGTCATTATCTTCCCGCACAAAAGAGCTTTACAACCCTAGGGCCTTCATCACTCACGCGGCATGGCTGGATCAGGCTTGCGCCCATTGTCCAATATTCCCCACTGCTGCCTCCCGTAGGAGTTTGGGCCGTGTCTCAGTCCCAATGTGGCTGATCATCCTCTCAGACCAGCTACTGATCGTCGCCTTGGTGCGCTTTTACCACACCAACTAGCTAATCAGACGCGGGCCAATCTCTCGGCGATAAATCTTTCCCCGTAAGGGCTTATCCGGTATTAGCACAAGTTTCCCTGTGTTGTTCCGAACCAAGAGGTATGTTCCCACGCGTTACTCACCCGTCTGCCACTGACATATTGCTATGCCCGTTCGACTTGCATGTGTTAAGCCTGCCGCCAGCGTTCGCTCTGAGCCAGGATCAAACTCTCAAGTTGGACTTGAACTTTGAACCGGCTGATCACATCGTATTGACGAGGTCCCACCATACTTGGTCAATCAAACCGAAGCCTGACCAACCTGCCGTCCGCGCTTCACAGCGCAAACAACGATGGTGTAACCTTTGTATCAAAACGTGTACCGCCGAAGTCTTTCGTCCGGCCTCAATCCAAAATCACAAGCTTGCGCCGAATGACTAGAGATCAAGACCCGCAAGGACTCCGCCGTCCACGTTTCTCTTTCTTCATCTAAACTTGTCAAACAACCCGATGTCGCAAAACATCGCCCTCCCCTAAGAGAGAAAATTCGTACTGATATCTTCCAAAGTGAAGGTCATCAGGCTGTGTTCCGAAGAACACCAGCGCCCCGAAGGGAGCGAACCTTTAGACCTCCCGGAGGAAGGAAGCAACCCTCTTTTTCAGAATAATTTGAAGGTCATTCTTTCGAAATTCCCGCAAATCACCCATCAAAGGAGGCCGTCGGCTTCGTGACGAAACCGACACCTCAACACGACGCCAAATCCCAACCGAAACCTGTCGGCTGTTGATTCACTCTTCGCGTTGAGGAGCTTGTGAAACACTACGATGCGCCTGGACCCGTAGGCCCCGGCGCCGCCGCGCTCAGTGGCCGGGTTATAGGCGCCCGCCATCGAAGCTGTCAACGTCGAATCGTCACAAAATTGAATGACGAATCACAAGAAAGATGCCGCCTGCTCAAAAGCCCTTGAAAACAAGGCTCCGCAGACAACGGCGCGGGCAATTTGCGCACACGCCGACCCATGGATGGTTCGTCAAAATGCGCGCCATGCTTGCCGCCAGAGAGCGGCACCCCGAGGTCTCGCCATAACAACCTGGCGAGCCTCGCTTCGTTCCCACCTGGGTGGCTCGTGCGCTGCAATACATGGTTCGCTCTGCGCAAAAGTCATGTTGGGACGCCCCCGCCCGATACCGTCGGCGGTTCGGGCAGCACGCAAATAATACCTGCGGCAAGGCATCGCAGGTACCCGATCGAACTGATCCGCGCGATGCGCGAGCCCGGCGCAGAGGCAAACTTGAGCGATTTGGCCCGGGAAACTGCAGAGGATACCAGGCTCTCCCCCACGCGCCTCAATCATTTCAATTTTTCATAAAACACCGCCGATTAACTATTTCGCCGGATGTTGTGGAGGGCTTGAGACGCGGGACTCCGGAGTGAACATGCGTAAACAGACAATTCTTGTTGCCGCCGGCTGCCTGGCGGCCGTGGGCTCGGTCGCCGTCGCCGCCCGGCACTATATGGGCCACACCCCGGCGCAGACCGAGGCGAATGCCACCGGTGCCAGGACGGAACTGACCACCGGCGCGATCGAGGCGCGATGGCCGAAGCCCGGCGCGGAACCTGCAGCGGCACCGGCCGTGCAGCCCGTCGCGACCACGCCGCCAGCGGCTGAGAAGCGCACCGCGGCTGCAAAGCCGGTCTGCAACAATCCGAACGCGCTCGGCGTCTCGCGCACCATCCAGCTGGATACGACCGGCGGCCCCGGCCTCGGCATGTCGCAATACCGCGAATACGACTTCCTGCAGCCCGGTGAAGTGGTGCTGACCTTCGATGACGGGCCGTGGCCGGTGAGTACGCCTGCCGTGCTAGCCGCCTTGAGCGCCCAGTGCGTTCAGGCCGTGTTCTTCCCGATCGGCAAGCACTCGACATGGCACCCCGATATCCTGAAGCAGGTGATCGCGGCGGGCCACAGCGTCGGCTCCCACACCTGGTCGCACCAGAACCTGGCGAGCAAAACCCCGCAGGAAGCCCGTGACGAGATCGAGAAGGGCATCAGCGCCGTGTCGATGATGGCCGGAACGCCGATCGCGCCGTTCTTCCGCTTTCCGCAATTGCGCCAGACGGCGGACCTGAAGGCCTATCTCGCCGAACGCAACGTCACCGCGTTCTCCATCGACATCGATTCCGAGGATTTCCGCATCCACAAGCCGGATGTCCTGGTGACCTCGGTGATGACCAAGCTGAAGAAGGCCGGCAAGGGCATCATCCTGATGCACGACCTGCACAAGTGGAGCGCCGCCGCGCTGCCCGAGATTCTCGCCCAGCTCAAGGCCGGCGGCTACAAGGTGGTGTTCATCAAGCCCAAGGAGATGCTGACCACGCTGCCGCAATACGACGCGATGGTGACCGCCGCGCAGCCGCAAAAGACCAGCAGCAACGCCAAGCCGATCGCCAGCATCATGCAGAACGTGGATTAACCGGTACGTATCCCGGACGCAGTGCATTGCGCCGCCTTTTGGCGGCGGAGTGCACTGCAGATCCGGGATCGCCACAGACTCCGGCGCCCCGGTACGGTCCCGGATCTGCGGTGCAGTACGCCTCCTGCGGAGGCGTACTGCACCGCGTCCGGGACACAGGTCCTCTGTCGTTACACCGCCGCGAACTTGTGCAGATCTTCCACCAGCCGCCGGGCAAACTGTTCGGCGGGCGGGCTTAGTTCTCGTTGCGCCGACACCATCAATCCGATCCGCAGCGTGTTGATGCCCGGTGAATTCAGCGGCCGCCAGGCGATATCGCCCTGCTCGATCTCATGCAGAAAGCCCAGCCGGGTGAACAGCGACACGCCCATGTTCAGCATCACGGCCAGCTTCAGCATCTGGATCGAGTTGGACAGGATGGTCGGCTTGAGCTGGCTTTTGAACGTCGCAAAGGCAGCATCCATGTCGGCGCCCCTGGGCAGCGGACCGGACTGCGCCAGCATCGGGTAGCGGCTGACTTCGTCGAAATCCACCGCAAGCTTGTTGGCCAGAGGATGGTCGGCCCGCATCACCACGCCGATCGGCGCCGAGATCTCGGCCATGAAGCGCACCGAATGGGGGATTTGACCGACGAAGGTGAAGCCCATGTCGATGTCCCCCGCCGCCACCATGGTCGGCACTTCGGGTGGCTGCGCCGCCATCACCGAATAGGTGACCGCCGGAAAATCGACGCGGAAGCGATCGATGGCGCGCGGCAGGAAATCCACCAGCAGGGAGTCCAGCGCCGCGAGCGCCACGTGGCCGGAGCGCGCCGCCTTCAGGTCGTCGATGGTGACGCGCACGCGGTCGAAATCATGCAGCGTGTCGACCACGTGGCGCAGCAGCAATTCGCCGGCGACGGTCAGCCGCATGCCGCCGGGCAGCCGGTCGAACAGCGGCGTCCCCAGCTGGTTCTCGAGATTGATGATCTGCCGGTTGAGCGCGCTGGCCGCGACATTCAGGATTGCCGCCGCCTTGCGGATCGAGCCGACCCGGGCGACTTCGCGAAAATAGTACAATGCGGCAGCGTGGAGCATCGGTCGTCACGTCCCTGCGGCGCGAACAACCCGGCTGTCCGCCGCCTCAACGACCCTTCCAGTTCGGCTTGCGCTTTTCAACGAAAGCCTGCACGCCCTCCCGTGAATCTTCCGAGACCAGCGCCTCGACCAGCGCCGGCAGCCGTGTCGCCTGCGCCTCGGATGCGCTGAGATGCGGCGTCAGGCGGACCACCTGCTTGATGGCGCGCACCGATAGCGGTGCACAGGCCAACACATGCTGGAGCCAACGGTCGACGGCGTCATCCAGCGCTGCGCGCGGCACCACCTCATTGATGATGCCGAGGGTCAGCGCCTCGTGTGCGGGCACGCGCCGTCCTGTCAGCATGATGCCCATGGCGGCGCGAAACGGAATCTGCCGCTGCAGCAGGGTCATGCCGCCATCGAGCGGCAGGCGACCAACCCGCGCCTCCGGCAGGCTGAAGGTCGCCTCCGCCGCCGCGACGATGATGTCGCAACCGAGCACCATCTCGAAACCGCCGCCGGCAGCATGGCCGTTGACCCGCGCAATGACCGGCACGTCAAGCGTCTTGCGCAGCGCGATGCCGCCGAAGCCGTTGGGGCGGCCAGCGGCCCAGTATTCCAGGCCGGACGCGTTGCCGCTGTTCTTCATGTCGGCGCCAGTGCAGAAGGCCCGCTCGCCGCCGCCGGTGAGCACCACCGCGCGGACCTCACGATTGCCCTCAATGGATTGCCAGATCGCCTCGAGCTCGCGCTCGGTGGCGGCATCGACAGCGTTCAGCACCTCCGGCCGATCGATGGTGACCCGCGCGACGTGGTCGGTGACCTCGAAATAGACCGGCATTATTCGGCCGCCTGACTGGCCATGCCCAGCTCTGCAAGCACCGCATCCGTGTACTGGCCGAGATGGGCGGGCGGAATGCGGATCGACACCGGTGCGGCATCCATGTGGATGGGCGAGCCGATCACCCTGACGCGCTCGAACTCGCCATCGGCTTCCATGATCATGCCGTTGACCGCGGTCTGCTCGTCGGCCAGCGCTTCGGTCAGGGTGCGCACCGGCGCGCACAGCAGGTCCTGCTCTTCCAGCCGCGCCAGCCAGTAGGCAGTGGTATTGCTGGCAAAGCGCGTGCGAAAGATATCGTGCAGCGCCGGCTTGTTCTCCACCTGCACCGCATGGGCGGCGAAGCGCGAATCCGGCGACAGGTCGTCGATTTCCAATGCGGTGCAGATGTCGCGCAGCGGCTGCGCCTTGAAGGCGCCGACCAGCGCGATGGCACCGTCGCTCGTCTCGAATACGCCGGACAGCGGCATCGCGCCCCAGTTCACTTCGCGACCGCGCATCAGTTGCGACGCGCCTTCTTGGGTCTGCGCCGCCAGCATGGAATCGTACAGCGAGACGCTGATGCGCTGGCCACGGCCGGTCTTGGCCCGTTGCAGCAGCGCGAGCAGGACCCCCTGCACCATGTGCATGCCGGCGGAATAGTCAGCGAAGGTGGTCGGATAGATCGACAGCGGCAGATGCGGATCGGAGCGGCGGTGCATGGTGCCGGACAATGCCTGCGCCAGCACATCCTGACCGCCCTTGTGAGAATACGGACCGGTGAGGCCGAAGCCGGTGCCGACTGCATAGATCAGCTTGGGGTTGATCTTCGACAACTCCTCGTAACCGAAACCGAGGCGTTCCATGACGCCGGCGCGGAAATTGTTGACCACCACGTCGGCGGTCTCGATCAGTTTGAGCACCACCGACTTGCCCTGCGGGCTGCGGGTGTCGAGCACGATGGAGCGCTTGTTGCGGTTCAGCGAGCAATAGACCGGGCCGAGCAGGCCGGCCGGATCGTCGGGGAACGAGGTCCGCGACAGGTCGCCGGTGCCGGGCTTTTCAATCTTGATGACGTCGGCGCCGTAATCGGCGAGCATCTGCGTTGCCACCGGCCCCATCATCACCTGGGTGAAGTCGATCACCCGGATGCCGTCGAGCGGCATGTTGCTGTGGTCGGTCACGCGGCAGTCTCCATCACGCGGGCATTGGCAGAGGGAATGTCGCCGGGGTCGCCGCCTTGGGCGCGGACCCTGGCACAGATCGCAGCGGGATCGACCTGCTTCAGCGGAATGTTCGACGACAGAGCCAGCGCGGCGGCGACGCCGGCGGACTGGCCCATGGACATGCACGGCGGAATTTCCCGCGACAGTTTTTGCGCCGACTCCGTCGCCGAGTAATGCCGGCCGGCCACCAGCAGGCCCTCGACCTCCTTTGGCAGCATGGCACGGTACGGCGTGTAGTAATCGCGGCCGCGCGCCACCGTGTCGGCAAAGTGCACACGGTTGTTCACATCGTCCTTGGTGACGACATATTCGCCTTCCAGCAGCCGGGTCTGGCGCACGCCGAGTTGCGGCGCGACGTCAATCACAAAACACTTCTCGAAGCCGGGCATGTTGGCCCGGACGAAATCGACCAGCGCATAGATGCGCTTGCGGCCCTCGAAATCGGCGCGAGTCTGGTCCTCGACCTTCATGGCGTCGTAGCCGGTCATGTGCGGGCAATTGCACCAGACGACGCCCGGTAGCGGCGTGCTCAGCCACCAACGGTCCCACGACCCGCCGACGGTGCGTTTTGCCAATTTGTCGACCTTGGCAAAGGCTTCCGGATCTTCGTAGCGGAAGCGCTCGGCCGGTTCCGTATCGACCCCGCCGAGACGGAACACCGTGGTGATCATGTAGGCGCCGTCAGTGAACTTCGCGCCGGCAGCTGCGGCGACATCGAGATCGCCCGAGGTGTCGATGATGACATCGCCCATGATCGCCTGGCGGCCGGCCTTGGTGTCGCAGATCACGCCGGTGATGCGGCCGTCGCGCACGATCGCCTTCGAAAACCACGAATGCAGCCGGACGTCGACGCCAACCTCGGCGATCAGGTCGTTGGACGTGCGCTTCCAGGCGTCCGGATCGAATGCCGCGGCCATGACAATGCCGGCCGGCTTGCCATTGGAGCGGAAATCGAACAGGCCCCAATGCGCCCAGCGCTTGTAGACCTCCCAGTCCTGACGGCGATCTTCCGGCGGCGGATAGACGCAGGCGCCGATTCGGGCCATGCGTTCGATCATCTCCATGCACACGCCGGTGACGGTGACTTCCTGGCCGTTGTTCATGTCGTCGAGCACCAGCACCATGCCGCCCGAGGCGAGACCGCCGAGATAGGGATAGCGCTCGATCAGCGTGACCGAACAGCCTTCGCGCCGCGCCGCGATGGCCGCAGCGAAACCCGCAGGACCGCCGCCGACCACGACCACGTCGGATCGGGTGACAACCGGCACGGATCCCGCGGATTCAGGGATGAATTCGGAATGCGACATGGCATTTCTCCGTTCAGGTGGGCGCGATCGGCTGCCAGCGGATCACGAGGCGCTCGATCAGCGTGATGGTCAGGAAAAACGTCACCGAGAATGCCGAGCCGACGATCACGGTGGCGTAGAGCATCGCACTGTCGAAGTTGTAGGTGGACTGGATGATCAGCGCGCCGATGCCCGTGGTCGAGCCGATCCATTCGCCGACGATGGCGCCGATCACCGCCGTCGAGGCGGCGATCTTCAGCGCCGAGAACAGGTAAGGCACCGAGTTCAAGAGACGCAGCTTGAAGAAGATCTCGGTCTTCGAGGCCGAGAGCACCTTCATCAGTTCGAGCGACTGCGGATTCACCGATTCCAGCCCGCGCACCATGTTTACCAGCGTGGGGAAGAAGCAGACCAGCGCGGCGATGGCGATCTTCGGCTCCATGCCGTTACCGAGCAGCAGCACGAGGATCGGCGCCTTGGCGACGACGGGGATGGAGTTGACCAGCACCACCACCGGGAAGAACGCCTGCTCCATGGACTTCTTGTGCACGAACACCGTGGCGATGATGATCGCCGAGAGGTTGCCGAGCAGGAAGCCGGACAGCGCCTCGACGGCGGTCGGCCACAGGTTGGCCATCAGGATGCTGAACTTGCTGACCAGCGTCGCGGCGACGAGTTGCGGCGACGGCGCCACGAAGGTCGGCACCTTGAGGATGTAAACAACGGCCGCCCAGGCGCCGATCAGCGCCAGGATTCCCGCGACCGGCAGCAGCCGGCGGCGCATCCGGGCGCGGCGCTGCTGTGTGCGGTAGATATCCTCCGCGGCCTTGATGCTGACCTCGCGCGACGTCAGCAGGGTGTCGTTGCTGGAGATAGCGGTCAATGCACACTCCCCAGATGGGCGCGCAGCCGCGCGGCGATGGTCACGAATTCGGCGGTGTCGCGAATGCTGAGATCGCGGTCGCGCGGCAGGTCGATCTGTTCCCATGCGGCGACGCGGCCGGGATTGGCCGACAGCACCAGCACGTGCTCGGCGAGGAATACCGCCTCGTAGACCGAGTGGGTCACGAACAGGATGGTCGTACCCGTCTCCGCCCAGATGCGCCGCAGTTCGGCGTTGAGCCGGTCGCGGGTGATTTCATCGAGTGCACCAAAGGGCTCGTCCATCAGCAGCAGCTTCGGGCCGCCGAGCAGCGCGCGCGCAATGGATACGCGCTGGCGCATGCCGCCGGACAATTCATGCGGAAAACTGTTTTCCCAGCCGGCGAGCCCGACCAGTGCCATCAACTCGCGCGGCGTCGCCGCACCCGGCGCCAGCGCGCGGCGTCCACCGACCTCGAGCGGCAGCTCCACATTCTGCAGAGCCGTGCGCCACGGCAACAGCGCCGCATCCTGAAACACGAAGCCGAAGGCGCGCGCGCGGCGGGCGTCTTCCGGCGTCGATCCGAGCACCGACGTTTGCCCCTCCGACGGAGCGATCAGATCCGCAACCACCCGCAGCAGCGTGGACTTGCCGCAGCCCGATGGGCCGAGCAGGCTGGTAAAGCCACCGGGCTGCACCGAGAACGACACGTCCTCCAGTGCCGTGACGGTGCGGCGCTCGGTCATGAAACGGACCGAGACGCCGCGGCAGTCGATGGCGGGGGCGGTCATGGGCATATCCCTGTCAACCGAGCTTGGCGCGGCTGTCGGCAGTCATCTTCAGAATGTCGAGAGTCATCACCTCATCGAGCTTCGGCACCCGTTTGGTGAACTGGCCGAGCTCGGCATAGAGCGCGATCTGCTCCTGCCATACCGCTGGATCCATGGCGCCCCATCCCCCGGTCTTGGTGGTGTCGGAGAAGGCGTATTGCAGCATGACTTTCGCGGCTTCGATCTCGTCGGCACGGTCCAGGTTGGGGAATTCCTTGACCAGGAAATCCACCGCCTTGTCCGGCTCGCTGCGCGCGAATGCCCACCCCTTCGACGTCGCCCGCAGAAACTTGGCCAGCATCTCCGGCTTTTTCGTCAGGGTGTCGACAGTGGCGTAATAAGGCAGCGCATAGAGCCTGACGCCGGTGTCCCACAGCCGCATGTCGACGCGCTGGTCGCCGATCACCTTCAGGGCCGTGGTGTTGGTCAGCCAGCCGGTGACCACATCGACCTGGCCGGTGAGCAGCGGCGTCATGTCGGCGCCGATCGGGATGATGGTGACATCCTTTTCCGCGATCTTGTTCTTGGCCAGCAGCGCCCGCAGCAGGATCACGCCGGTCGACTGGATGCCGACCTTCTTCCCGATCAGATCCTTGGGCTCGCGCACGGGATTCTTATTCAGCGAAAAGAACGTGTAGGGGTGGATCTGCGCGCCGCTGGCGAAGCACTTGATCGGAATATCCTGCGACACCGCCAGCATCAGCGACGGGCTCGAGGAAACCTGGCCGGCCTCATAACGGCCGGCGGCCACGACGGCGACGCCGTCGATGTTCGGCCCGCCCGGCTGCAGCTTGAGCTCGATGCCTTCGGCCTCGTAATAGCCCAGCGCCTTGGCGCAGACCTCGCCGAGCTGGTTGCCCGACGACAGCCAGCCCAGTTGCAGATTGAGCACCGATTTTGTCTGGGAGAAGCTTTCCACGCTGAGGATCGGCCCGAGGCCCAGCGCCGTTGTGGCGGTCAGAGCACCCTTGATGACATCGCGACGGTTGAAGGACGACATGCTGTGGACCCCTCGACTTGCGGGCTGCGCCGCCGGTTAAGCCAACTTCAGAAAATTAACCACGCAATTCCCCGTGCGCGCCAGCGCTATATTTCGCGATATTCGTGCGAATTTTTCGCACAGCTCCATTATTTGCGCAGTTGATCATCTCTGTTGCAGCGGCCTCGCGATCGTGGCCTTGGTTGGGGAGGTATTTCCCCAGAGGGACTGTGACCATGCAATCAACTGAGACCGGTCTGGACATCTACGCGCTGCTCGGCCTGGCCACAGCCGCAGCCAGGCAAAGTCCGAACCGCATTCGACAGGTCGGCGCCATCATCCTGACCTGCGACGACGGCGAGCCAATTGCGGCCTGCAACACCTTCCCCAAAGACGTCGCCGATCTCGCCTGGCGTCATGAGGGCGACGGGCGTTTCGTCTGGATGGAGCATGCCGAACGCAACGCGATCTTTGCCGCTGCGCGGCAAGGCCGACCGCTGCAGGGCGCAACTATCGCCAGCACCTTCTTTCCGTGCATCGACTGCGCACGGGCGATCGTTCAAACCGGCATTGCGCGGCTGGTATCTCCCGAACCGGCGCTGGAAGATGCGGTTTGGGGCGAATCGTTTCTGCGCTCGCGCGTCATTCTTGAGGAAGGCGGCGTCGAACTGGTCCTGCTGGACAAACCGTAGGCAAGGAGCAAATTCGCGTTTCTCACCGCGTCGCGGAAAGCGTCAGCCATTCTTCAGCACCGGGACGCGCACACCGCTGCGTTAACGTCAGGGCCGGTTCAGAAAAGTCCGGGGCTGAGGTCGATACCGTAGGTCAGCAAGAGGATGGCGACGAAGAGGCCCGCGGCGCAGATGATGCGGAGGTCGAGAAACGCCGACTGTTTCTTCTCGGCATTGGCGAGATCGATCGCGGGCTTCGGAACAATGATCATAGCAACCTCCAAAAGCATCGAATATCGATGAGTCGGAGCTGGCGCGCCGATTGTTCAATCGCCAAGCCGGAATTGCGCGTCGAAAACGCCGGCCAAGGCCTGCATGGTGGTCGGCCTGAGCCCCCGATAACCAACCAGGGGACAAACGTGAGCCTTTGTTTCAGAAGCCCGCCACAGCAATGCCGAGCCGAGACATGCACAATGACACCCCGACAGGAGGCGAGGCCCTGACCGCCGCTTCACAAGAACATCGCGCCCCAACGCAGCCATTTTGATCCAAACTGGCCAAGCCGGGCGTTGCCGACGCCCGGACAATCGGCTAAATGAACAGCATGCACCCGTAGCTCAGCTGGATAGAGCGTTGCCCTCCGAAGGCAAAGGTCACACGTTCGAATCGTGTCGGGTGCGCCAATTCATTGTTGGGCGCCGCATAAGTTTGGACTCGCGCCAGTGAGGCTGGACTCAGCGCCACATAAGTTTGGACTGTTTCCTCTGGGCAGCCTGCCTGCTGGTCTCGCTAGGTTGCGCCTACACTGCAATTTCACCCGGCTGCCCCAGCATTGGCAACGCGGACGCGCCGGTGAGGTCGACCGCGCTTGACGCTTTATTTCGTTCGCAATTGTGGATCGGCGGGATCATCACCCGGATTTGCGCCCAAGATGTCCCCTCCAAGGCAGCACAAGCGCTCCCCCGCCGACTATGGCGACGACGGCAGGCGTGTCGGATGGGCTTCTGCACCCTCCATCCAACTTGGAAAGCGCCGATTCGTCTCCCCCGGAGCCGAATCGGCGGCGGATCCTGCTTTTGTTGGATATAACGATGCGGAGAAGACGGCTGTGGAAGGCGCCCAAGAAACTTGTCCCTGGAGCATGATGAAGGACACCGCAGCTTCTACGTGTAGTCGTTTTCCGGATCCCAGGCTCCAATGAGTTCGATGTCCTCTCGCGAGTGGTTTATGGAGACACCGAGATGGTTCAGATGGCCTGTTCGGAGCGCATCGCTTCCATTGCGAGGCGCGCGATTGTCGCCACCGTTGCTGCATTTGCTAGTGGTGCTGCGTTGGCGCAAAATGACTCATCAAGGCCCGGAACAGCGGCGTCCACGCCCGTGTTTATGGAGTCCTCGCTGCTCGGAGCCCTGCGTCAACTGACCAATCCGGGAGGCCTTCGCTCCCGATTGGAGCAAGCAGGACTGCAGTTCACGTTTTCCTACTACAGTGACCCTTTTGGAAACCCTGTGGGCGGGGTGCTGCGGGGGTCAGGTTATGACGGCCGCTTCGGCGTCATTATAGATGCAGACCTCGAAAAGCTGGTGGGCTGGATGGGAGGGACCTTTCACGCCAGTTTCCATCAAATTCACGGAACGCAATTCAGCACCCGCAATCTCAATAATCTCATGACTACAAGCGGGATCGAAGCCCCTCCTCGACGCGGTTGTTCAACCTCTGGGTCGAACAAAAGATCGGAAGCCTGATCAACCTGCGCGTCGGTCAGTTCACGGCTGCGCAAGAGTTTCTGGTCAGTCAGAATGCCAATCTATTCGTCAACGCCACATTCGGGTGGCCGGCCAGCACTGCCCAGAACCTTCCGAGCGGCGGCCCCGCGTATCCGGAAGCCACGCCGGGGGCACGCATCCAGTTCTCGCCAACCAAAGAGCTCGCCTTCAAGGCTGCGATCTTCAACGGCGATCCAGCTGGGCCGGGAATCGGAAATCCAGTGCAGCGCGATCCGTTTGGTGTTGCATTGCGTGTGAACGATCCGCCCCTCTTTATCGCGGAATTGACCTACCTGTATGGTCAAGAGCACGCCAACGGAATGCGGGAAAATCCGAATCAGGAGGGCTCCCGCAGGGCGGCGTTGCGCGGACAATCATCTGCCACGGATCTACCTGGCGCCATCAAGATCGGCGCAATGATCCATACGGGCTTGTTCGCCGATCAGCGTTTCGACACGCAAAGCTCATTGCTGGCCGTATCTGGAGGTCTTCCGCTGCAGCATCGCGGAAACTACGCGGTTTATGGCGTTGTCGATCAGATGTTGTGGCGATCCGCGAGTGGAAGCGATCAAAGCTTGAGTGTTTTTTGCGAGGGACGTGGGCTCCCGGCGCACAGAACGTCATTGATCTCTATTTGGATGGCGGAGTGACCTTCAAAGGCCCGATTGCATCTCGCCCGGACGACACGATGGGTATTGCGTTCGCCTACGGCCGCATCTCCCCGCAGTCAGCGGCCTTCGACCGAGACCTTGCTGGCATCGCGGGAACGCAGATGCCGGTGCGCAACTTCGAGGCCGCTCTGGAATGGACCTATCAGTGGGAGGTCGCCGACAACTGGTTTTTTCAGCCCAACATCCAGTACATCATGCATCCTGGAGGCAATGTTCCGAGCCCGCTCAATCCTGCCAGCACATCGCCAGTTCCGGATGCCTTAGTGTTCGGGATGCGGACGACCATTAAGTTTTAACAGCCAATCGATCAATGTACGACACGTCGCCGCCGTTCATTTCCCCGAATGTCATTCGGCTTGCAATATTGACCCCCTAAGCCGGGGGATCGGCGTCCAAAATTGACCCCCTAATGTTGGTCTGTTGCGCTGCCTGCTTCTTAACAAAGCAGGTGGTCGGAGATGCTGATCGTGGAGACGATTGCCCGGATACGGCGCGAGCATTTCATCAAGGGCAAGACGATCAAGGAGATCGCCCGGGACCTGAAGGTATCTCGGAACACGGTGCGGAAGGTGCTGAGGTCGGGCGAGACATCGTTCGAGTATGAGCGTGCGGTTCAGCCGCGTCCGAAGCTGGGACGATGGGCAGCAGAGCTCGACAGGGTGCTGGCGGCCAATGCGACCAAGGCCGCTCGCGAGCAACTGACGCTGATCCGGATCTTCGAAGAGCTGCGCGGCCGCGGTTACGACGGTGGCTACGATGCCGTGCGGCGTTACGCCAGACGATGGAGTACGGACCGTGGACAATCGACGGCTGCGGCCTACGTCCCGCTGAGCTTTGCGCCGGGAGAAGCCTATCAGTTCGACTGGAGCCACGAGGTGGTTCTGCTCAATGGCGTGACGGTGATGGTGAAGGCCGCCCACGTCCGGCTGTGCCACAGCCGCATGCTGTTTGTGCGGTGCTACCCGCGCGAGACGCAGGAGATGGTGTTCGACGCCCACGACCGGGCGTTCGCGCTGTTCAAGGGTACTTGCGGGCGCGGCATCTACGACAACATGAAGACTGCAGTCGAGACGATCTTCGTCGGCAAAGCGCGCCTCTAACAACCGAGGCTATCAGCGGCGCGCTGTAGGCCAGTTTGAATAAACGCGTCAGAGGATGGCTAATCGGAACTGCGAAATTAGATTACCTTGCTACTTGGAATCGGTGTCTTTGGATTGTCGGTGGGGAGCCCATGAAGCGCGACCGAATCAAGGAGGCAATGGAGTCCGGAGAAAATAATCTCAGGACCATGAAGCTCATTCACAACTGGTGCGCCCATGCCAAAATCGTCAAGCACGGCGGCGTCGGCCTCGTTGAACAGCAGACCGGCCTACCTATAGGGCACCATCTTATCGAGTGTCCTCACGCACCAGCTGGCGGTATGGCCGCTTTTGATCTGGCTGATACGGCAATCGATTTTTACGACCGGAACTGCCACGACTGCATGTTCCGCAAGCCACTCGGCATGCCGAACATAACAATTCTCATCGCAGAACGAGATAAGCAGAAGCGCGCACGCGACCAAGAGCAAGAAAAGGCCGCACGGCAGGTAGCTGACAAGCTCACTGCACGCGAAGCGGTAAGGGCGGCGAAGGCCGTAACGCCAAATATGATCGAGATGCCCGCCTATGTGACGCATGCCAAAACGGCACGTGTTGCGGCTGGCTTAGCCCTCAGTGGGGTTCCACAAAGCCTCGCGCCCGAATGTGGCGTGTGCCCGTTTCTCATTTATGAGCCAGTCCAGACTTATGTGGCTGTTCACCCCTTCCAGTCCAATTTTATCTGGCACGCAGTCCAATTTATCCCTTCACATTGAGGGAAAAACACCAATGATAACAATAGTTCGGGTCCAAGCTAATGTGGCGCCCGACATTCATCGAGCACGCTACAGCGAGCTGCAAGCCGTGCTGGCGCGTAGCCGTCCTGATCTAGGAATCCAAAAATCCACGCGAAGGCGACGTTGCCCTGATGCGGGCATCAATGGGATGCGGAACGCTGATGCGGACAGCGCGCGACGTGCGTGGATTTTTCCGCTATGTGCATCTCGCCATGACGGCAGTCTTGAATTGCTGATGGCGGGTGGCCAGCAACCATTGCCATCGCGCGCGTCAGGCGGCATGGTCCGCCCTCCCCGAAATCCGCTGAAAGATCGAACGTGCTGCCCTGGATTCTGATCGATACGGCCGACGTGCCCGGCGGCGGCGAAGAGCTGCGGCTGATGCGGCGCGGCACCGAGCTCACCATCAAGCTCGGCCAGAACGAGCTGATGAGCAGCCGGCTCAGCGGCTCCGAGGAAGCGCTGGCGACCTTGGCCTGCTTCCGCATCAAGGCGCTGGCGGCACCGCGCATCCTGATCGGCGGCCTCGGCATGGGCTTTACGCTGCGCGCCGCTTTGGCCGTTTGCGGCCCGCAGGCGCGCATCACCGTCGTGGAGCTGGTGCCGGCGATCATCGCCTGGGCACGCGGACCCATGTCGGAGCTGTTCGGCGACTGCCTGACCGATCCGCGCGTCGAACTGCGCGAGGCCGACGTGACGCAAGCGATCGCCGCGGCGCGCTCAGCGTTCGACGCCATCCTGCTCGATGTCGACAACGGTCCAGAGGGACTGACGCGGCAAAGCAATGACGCGCTGTACAATCTGTCCGGCCTGCGCGCGGCCTTTGCGGCGCTTAGCCCCGGCGGCGTGCTGGCCGTGTGGTCGTCCGGCCCCAACGCCAAATTCACCGAGCGATTGAAGACGGTGGGATTTCAAGCGGAGGAAATCAACATCCGCGCTACCGGAAAACGCGGCGGCGCGCGGCACGTGATCTGGATCGCGACGCGGCCGGTGACGTCCTGACGGTCCTGCAGGACGCAGCCGCCGGCAAGACCCGATGCGATTGCTGCGCTCCGGCGAATATTTTCCATGCCTAAAATAGGTGCGGCAGTGCCCAATCCGTGACGCCGCGCGATCCAACTATTCGTGCGGCCTGAGACAAGCGCATGGCGGGCCACTGACCCTAGGCTTCCTTCGGAATTGATCCATGGCGCTGCCATGGCAACCTCGAAGGAGAAACCAATGCAAAAGCGTGTTTCCACCGGAGTGACAATGCGGCCGCGCATCGCGGCCATGGCGCTCGGTGCCGTGCTGATCGCAGGCGCCTGCGTTCCGATCTCGGCAAGTGCGGCCGTACCCGCCGCCTGCGCCGCGTTGCAGAGCAAATACCCGGACTGGAAGGGCAAGACCCTTGTCAATGCCATCAACCCGCATACGCCGGGCTACGAGTCGATCGATCCGAAGGATCCCAACAAGTATATCGGCTTCGACATCGATCTCGGCGAGCAGATCGGCGAGTGCCTGGGCTTCAAACTGACTTACAAGGCGGTGACTTTCGCGGCGCTGTTGACCACATTGCAGAGCGGCCAGGCCGACATCGTGATCTCCGACATCTACGCCACCGAGGAACGCGCCAAGGCCGGCGACTTCATCACCTATTCCAAGGTGTTCGACGGCGTGCTGGTGGCGAAGGGCAATCCGAAGAAAATCACCGGCATCAACACCTCGCTGTGCGGCACGGCCGCGGCGGAAAATACCGGCTACGTTGAAGTGCCGCTGATTCAGGCGCTGGCCCCGGAATGCAAGAAGGAAGGCAAGGCCGAACCGACCATCCAGCTCTATGACAACAATGCCAACTGCATCCAGGCGATCCTGGCCGGTCGCGCCGACACCTACATCAACGACGTCAACACCGTCGACAACGCCGTGAAGGCCTATCCGGACAAGCTCGAGAAGGCCGTCGCCGTCACCATCCCCTACCAGGTCGGCATTGCCGTGCCGAAGGACAAGCCCAAGTTCCGCGACGCCGTGCACGCCGCCATGATGGAGATCTACAAGTCGGGAGACCAGGCGGCCCTGTTGAAGAAGTGGAATCTCGATCCCAACAACCTGATGGAGCCCGGCCTGTTGATCGTCAAGTAAAGGGCGGCTGACCGAAGGAGCCGCAGGGTGGGCAAAGGCGCTTCTGCGCCGTGCCCACCGCCTTCGCTGAACGCCGACGGTGGGCACACTTCGCTTTGCCCACCCTACGATCGACTGCTCATCTAAGGACTGCCGGACGCCATGGAGCTGTTCCTTCACTATCTCAGCATGCCGTACATGATGCAGGGCATCCAGGTGACTCTCCAGGTCACCGCCCTGGGTCTGGCCGGCGGGCTGGTGCTCGGCGTGATCCTCGCGGGGATGCAGTTCAGCAGCTTCAGGCTGCTGGCATCCTTCGCCAGGGTCTACGCCGTGATCTTTCGCGGCACGCCGCTGATTCTGCAGATGGTGTTCGCGTATAACGCGTTGCCGCAGATCGGCATCAAGCTTCCTGCCATTCTTGCTGCCGGTCTGGCACTGGCCTGCAACGAGGCGCCGTTCATTGCCGAGATGTTGCGCGCCGGCGTGCTCGGTGTGGACCGCGGCCAGGTGACGGCCGGACAGGCACTGGGCATGACGCCGGGCATCCTGATGCGTCGGATCATCGCTCCGCAGGCGATCCGCTCCATGATCCCCGGTTTCGGCAACGAGGCCGTCAGCGCGCTGAAGAATTCGTCGCTCGCTTCGGTGATCGCGGTGCAGGAGCTGACGCTGCGTTCGACGCAGCTGGCGTCCTCGACCTTCGATTTCTTCTCGATCTTCTTCGCCTCCGGCCTGATCTATCTGCTGCTGACCGCGGCGATCGCCGTGATCCAGCTGCTTCTGGAGTGGAAGTTCGATCTCGACCGCACGAAGAAGCCAACGGAGCTGATGCAGTTCCTGCCGTGGTATCGCGCGCCGCTGGTGCCAGCAGCTGCGGCAACCTCGCCGGCAGATGAAGCCGCAGAATCCGCAGCGACCGTGATGGACGCCAGGCCAACGCGCGCCGATCGCACCTCGCGCTCGGCCTCGCTGGCCGGCAATGACGTGCTGGTCGAGGTCACCGATCTCTACAAGGCCTATACCGCGCCGGTGCTGGCCGGCGTCAGCCTGACGGTGCGGACCGGCGAGGTCGTGGCTTTGCTGGGTCCAAGCGGATCGGGCAAGAGCACCCTGCTGCGCTGTATCAACCATCTCGAAGGCTGGGACGCCGGCATTGTGAGAATTGGCGGCCGCCGCATGGGATTCAGCGGCGACGGCAAGGCGCTGTCGCCGCGCGCCATCGCCGAAGAGCGCGCCAGCGTCGGCGTCGGCATGGTGTTCCAGCAGTTCAACCTGTTCAGCCATCTCACCGCGCTGGAGAACGTCGCCGGCCCGTTGCGCTGGGTTCACGGCATGTCGCGGCCGGACGCCGAGCGCCGGGCCCGCGAACTGCTTGAACGCGTCGGCCTCAGCCATCGCGCCGATGCGTTGCCGCGACATCTGTCCGGCGGGCAGCAACAGCGCGTCGCCATCGCGCGGGCTTTGGCCCCGAACCCGAAGGTGCTGCTGCTCGACGAACCGACCTCGGCGCTCGACCCGGAACTGGTCAACGAGGTGCTGGAAGTGATTCGCCGGCTCGCGGTCGAGGACGGGCTGACCATGATCATTTCAACCCATCAGCTGCGCTTTGCCGACGAAGTGGCTGACCGCGTGGTGTTCCTCAGCGGCGGCTCGATCATCGAGGAAGGGCAGGCGCATGAGGTGCTAACCCGTCCGCGCAATCCGATCACCCAGCGCTTCCTCCGCGTGATGGAGGCGGACAAGCCGCCTGCGCCACTGCCATGACGCCGGTGCTCCCATCACGCCTGAATACGCCAACGCCAGTCGAGGCCTTCGCATGAAACATCATCTGCTTCCCGTATCGCCGGCCAACGTCCACTGGGGCTATTTCAGCAAGGCGGTTGCACCCGCCCTCACGCTGAAGTCGGGCGACCGCGCCACCATCGAGACGCTGACCCATCACGCCAACGACGACTACGAGCGCATGATCGCCGACGATCCCGGCGCCGAAAGCGTGTTCAAGTGGACCCGGGAGCACAAGGCCATCGTCCGCCGCGGCGCCGGCCCGACCGAAGGTCCGTTCATCCGCGGCTCCGGCGAAGGCGTCGGCGTGCACCTGCTGACCGGCCCCGTCGTCATCGAAGGCGCGGAGCCCGGCGACGTGCTGGAAGTGCGCATTCTCGATGTCCGGCCGCGGCCCGCCTGCAAGGCCTGTCATGCCGGCAAATGCTTCGGCTCAAATGCCTCGGCAAATTGGGGTTTTCACTATCACGACCTGATCGAGGAGCCGAAGCCGCGCGAAGTCATCACCATCTTCGAACTCGACACCTCCGGCGAACCGTTCGCCAAGGCGGTCTACAACTACGTCTGGACGCCGCAGACCGATCCCGACGGCATCGTGCATCCGACCATCGATTATCCGGGCGTGCGCGTCGACCACTCGACCATCAGGAAACGCGACAACATCATGCAGAACGTCCGCGTTCCCGCCCGGCTGCATTTCGGCACCATGGGCCTCGCGCCGTCCGAGTCCGATTTCGTCAGTTCGATTCCGCCGAGCTATACCGGCGGCAATATCGACGACTGGCGCGTCGGCAAGGGCGCCAAGATGTTCTATCCCGTCGCGGTGCCCGGCGCGTTCTTCTCGGTGGGCGATCCCCACGCCGCCCAGGGCGACAGCGAACTCGGCGGCACCGCCATCGAGACCTCGCTGACCGGCGACTTCGAATTCATCCTGCACAAGCAGGCGGACCTCGGCGGCACCGTACTGGAAGGGCTGACGCATCCGATGCTGGAGACCGACAACGTGTGGTCGGTCTATGGCTTCACCTATCCCAACTATCTCGCCGAGCTGGGACCCGATGCGCAGACCGAGATCGCCAACCATTCCAGCCTCGACCGCGCCATGCGCGATGCCTTCCGCAAGCTACGCCGCTTCCTGATGACGGTTCACCATCTGAGCGAGGACGAAGCCATCTCGCTGCTGTCGGTGGGCGCCGACTTCGGCGTGACACAGGTGGTCGATGCCAACTGGGGCGTGCACGGCACGATCCGCAAGAACATTTTCAGGTGCGACTGATCCGGTGAAGCCGACGCGACATGATGCCCATCGGACGTGGCGGCCTTGGGCTTTGACCACATGATGCCTACAATGCCCAATTTTTGGCACAGCAGTTGCTTGGATTGGTCCGATTGGGGTCGATCCATGAGCTTTCGCCCGTTCACCAGCGAATCCTATTCCGAAGGCGACCGTCCGGAAGCCTGGCGCGACGTGTTGCGCGCTGTCGGCCTTCAGCCCTCACCGACCACCACGGTTCCCAGCGGATACGCCACGGCGTCGCGACGGCGCAGCGACGGCGTGGCGCTGGCGAAATTGTCCGCGGGATCGCAGGCCGTGTCGCCGTTGCGGGATCTCGCCGACGACATGCCGATCGTGCTGCTGCCGTCCGAAGATGGCGTCACGCTGCGCACCCCCGCCGGGCACCAGATCATTTCCGCCCGGCAATTGCTGCTGTTGCCGCGCAACGGCGACTGGAGCGTCGCGTTTCCGCGCGACATGCGGGCGATCGTCCTGTCGGTAACCTCGGAGGCCTTTCACGGCCGCAAGATCGGACAGTCCGGGCTTGCCGACGTGCGCATCATGCCGCCCGGCGGCTTTACCGACATCTTCTCGCGCACGCTCGAGTCGGCGGCGGGCACGCTGGAGACGCTCACCGACATCGAATGGGCCGCAGTCGCGCAAAGCCTCGCGGACCTGCTGCCGACCTTCATGCGCCAGCTCGGCGTGCCCGCGATATCCGCCGGCACCGCGACGCAGGGCGCGATCCTGCACCGGATCTGCCAGACCATCGAGCGGCGGCTGGGCGACCCCGATCTTGCGCCGGCTCGCGTGGCCCAGGCCGAGGGCATTTCCGAGCGCTACCTGCAGAAGCTGTTCGAGGGTACCGGCGGCTTTACGCATTACCTGCGCGAACGACGCCTGCAGCGGACCTGGGCCGACCTGTCGAATCCGGCGGAGGCGCATCATTCGATCTCGGAGATCGCCTACCGCAGCGGCTTCAACGACTCCGCGCATTTCAGCCGCACCTTCCGCCATCGCTTCGGACTGTCGCCGCGCGAGTTTCGCCAGCAGGAAAGCGAACGCGGCGCTGCCTCCGCCGTCACGGCAGGGCAACGCGGCTGGCCGCAGGATGCGCTGGCGCAGTTGCGCAGCCATCATCCGCTGCCGCCTGCCCGCACGACGACCGCACCCTCCGATTCAAATTGCGGACAGAGCGATGCTGTCAGCGATCACAGCCATCATCATCTCGCGGTCGAAGCCGCGCGGGTGCATTGGGGCTATTTCAGCCGCGCCCTGCCGCCGCAGGCGGAGGTCAATTCCGGCGATACCATCACCATCGAAACGCTGACGCAGCACGCCTCCGACGACCCGGAGCGCATGATCGTCGGCGATCCCGGCGCGGAAAGCGTGTTCCGCTGGACCAAGGAGGGAAAGAACGTCGACCGCCGTGGCGCCGGCCCGATGGACGCATCGGTCTATGGACGCGGCGCCGGCGAAGGCTTCGGCGTCCATATCTGCACCGGTCCGGTCCACGTCCGCGATGCGCAGCCCGGCGACGTGCTCGAGGTGCGCATTCTCGACATCGTGCCGCGACCGAGCCGCAGCGACGCGTTCAAGGGCCGGGTCTTCGGCAGCAGCGTCGCCGCGTGGTGGGGCTACCACTACAACGAGTTTCTGGCCGAATCGCCGCCGCGCGAGGTGGTGACCATCTATGAGATCTTCTGCGATGACGGCGCCGCGCATGCGCGGGCGCTCTATTCCTACCGGTGGGCGCCGCAGACCGATCCGTTCGGCGTGCTGCACAGCACCTATGACTATCCGGGCGTGCTGGTCGGCCCCGCATCGGTAAAGCGGCGACACAATGTGCTCGACGGCATCAGAATTCCGCTGCGGCCGCATTTCGGCGTGATCGCGGTGGCACCGCGCGAAACCGACCTCGTCGATTCGGTGCCGCCGTCCTACTTCGGCGGCAACCTCGACAACTGGCGGCTCGGCAAGGGATCGACCGTCTACCTGCCGGTCTCGGTGCCGGGCGCGTTGCTGTCGGTCGGCGATCCCCACGCCACCCAGGGCGACGGCGAACTGGCTGGCACAGCCATCGAATGTTCGATGACCGGAACCTTCCAGCTGATCCTGCACAAGAAGGCCGATCTCGCCGGACGCGCGTTCGCCGACCTCACCTATCCGCTGATCGAAACCGAAACGGACTGGGTGCTGACCGGCTTCAGCCACCCGAACTACCTGGCGGAATTCGGCGCCAACGGGCAGAGCGAGGTCTATGCCAACTCCTCGCTGGATCTCGCCATGAAGGATGCGTTCCGGAAGATGCGCCGCTTCCTCATGAACATCAAAGGCCTCAGCGAGGACGAAGCCATCGCGCTGATGTCCGCGGCCGTGGACTTCGGCGTCACCCAGGTCGTGGACGGCAACTGGGGCGTTCACGCCATACTCAGCAAGCGTCTGTTCGAAGACGTCCCGCAAACCTAGCCTGCCAAGGATATTTTCATTGAAGTTTCACATGATCGCAGGCGGACCGACGCCGGTCGCGCCTTTCAGCCATGCCGTGGAGACCGACGGCTTTGTTTTCGTCACCGGACAGATGCCGGATACGCCCGACGCGCCGGGCCAGCTTCCGGAGACGATCGAGGCGCAGACCCGCGCCGTCATGGCAAATCTCAAGCTGGTGCTGGCCGGCGTCGGGCTCGGCTTCGAGCACGTGGTGATGAGCCGGATCTATCTCACGCGGTTCAAGCAGGACTATGCGGCGATGAACGACACCTATCGCGGCTATTTTGCCGAGGGTCGACTGCCGGCGCGCACCTGCGTCGGCGTGACCGGACTGGCCTATGATGCGCTGATCGAAATCGATCTGGTCTGCAGGCGCCCGCCTGGATAGCGCGCGCCGGATCGATCGCTGGAAGGGCCCGGCGTCGCACTAGCGGCACCGGGCATCTTCCCGCTACTCGACCTTCAGGTTTGCCGCCTTGACGACCTTTTCCCACTTCTCGGTCTCAGCGGCGACCATCTTTCCGAAGGCTTCCGGCGGCCCGATCAGCGGTTCACCGCCGAGATCGATCAGCTTCGCCTTGACCGCGGGATCGGCCAGCACCGCATTCACGTCGGCATTGAGCTTGGCGATGATCTCCGGCGGAGTCTTCTTCGGCGCGCCCACACCGAACAATGCGCTGGCCTCATAGCCCGGCACGGTCTCGGCGACGGTCGGCACGTCCGGCAAAAGCGCGGAGCGCTCGGCGGTCGTCACCGCCAGCGCGCGCAGGCTGCCGGCGCGGATGTGCTGGATGATCGAGGGCATGTTGTCGAAGATCACCTGTACCTGACCGCCGAGCATGTCGGTGATCGCCGGCGCGGCGCCGCGATAGGGAATATGCTGCATCTTGGCGCCCGACATCATCATGAACATCTCGCCCGAGAGATGCACGGACGTGCCATTGCCGGACGAGGCCATGTTGATCTTGCCGGGGTTGGCTTTGACCTCGGCAATGAACTCGGCGACATTTTTCGCCGTGACGTCCTTGGCGACGGTCATCACATTGGCAGTGCGATGAAACGCCGCCACAGGCGCGATGTCGCGCAGGAAGTTGAAGCTCAGTTTGCCGTACAGGCTGGCGTTGATGTAGTTCGCCGGGTTGACCAGCAGGATGGTGTAGCCATCGGGCTCCGCATTGACGACCGATTCGGTACCGATGTTGTTGCCGGCACCGGGCTTGTTCTCGACAACGAACTGCTGGCCGGTCCGCTCGGAGAGCTTCTGGCCGATCAGCCGCGCCAGAATATCGGTGGCGCCGCCGGCAGGATAGCCCACGACGAACCTAACCGGCCGCGTCGGGTAGTCCAGCGCGAAAGCGCTGCCGATCGAGGTGCAAGCAGAAAAGCCCAGCGCGATCAGACCGATCGCCGCGCGAAGTGAAACCATAATTCTCTCCCGGCTGCCGCAGCTTGATGCGCGGTCAGTGTGTATTGACATACCCTGAATTGACAGCATGGTAGCGTAGCAAACAATGCAACTATCGACCAGTGCGACCTCGATGCGCACCGCTGTCTGCTTGCCGGAACCTCGACGGCAACCCGGGCAAAATTTCGTCCTGCGAAACCAGCCGGCCACCGCACGCACCGCCAGCGTCGGATCGCGGCGCCGATTGCTCCTGCCCCCATCCGATGGCACAAGCATAGCAACAACAAACGGAAGCCGTCGCCGCGCAACAGCGGATCTCGATGCGGTCTTCCACCGGGAGGAATAATGGTGAATCCAGCGACAGTGCCAGGCGTGGTCGGTCCGTTCGCAGGCATGGATGTGCCGTGGCTGTTGAAGATGGTCGCCGAGACCCGCCGCGATCATCCGTTTCTGATCTGGGCGCCGTTCGATGCGCCGGCGCGGCACTGGACCTATGGCGAATTCCACGACCGCGTCGGCGCGCTCGCTGCGGGACTTGTCCGGCGCGGCATCCAGCCCGGCGACTTCATTCTCGTGCATCTCGACAACTGCATCGAGGCGATGCTGACCTGGTTCGCCTGCGCCGAACTCGGCGCCATCGTCGTCACCACCAACACCCGCTCGGCGCCGGCGGAGCTTGAATACTTCGCCGGCCATTGCGGCGCGGTCGCTGCCATTACCCAGCCGTCCTATGCCGAACTGGTCGCCGCCAACTGCAGGAACCTGCGCTGGATCGCGGTCATCTCGCACGATGCCGGTGCCGCGCCCGCGACGGGCCATCCCGTGGCGCAGGCCGACCGCTTCGAAGCGCTGTTCGCGGATGCCGTCGACCGGCCGCAGCGGCCGACCGATCCGTTCGCCTCATGCAGCGTGCAGTACACCTCAGGCACCACATCGCGACCGAAGGCCGTGCTGTGGACCCATGCCAATGCGCTGTGGGGCGCCAAGGTCAATGCCGCGCATCAGGACCTGCACGCCGCCGACGTGCACCTCGCCTTCCTGCCGCTGTTCCACACCAATGCGCTGGCCTATTCGGTGCTTGCGAGTTTGTGGGTCGGCGCCAGTTGCGTGATCCAGCCGCGTTTCTCCGCGCGCCGGTTCTGGTCTGTCGCGGCCGAGCATCGCTGCACCTGGAATTCGACCATCGGCTTCTGCATGAAGGCACTGCTCGAACATGAGATCCCGAAGCAGCATACGTTCCGGCTGTGGGGCACCGCGTTCTGCGAACCGCCGGCCTTCGCCACCTTCGGCATCAAGATCATCGGCTGGTGGGGCATGACCGAAACCATCACCCACGGCATCATCGGCGAGGTCGACCAGCCCAACACGCCGATGGCCATCGGCCGCGCGGCCACCGAATACAGCATCCGCGTCACCGACGACGATGGCGCGCCGACGCCCGTTGGCGATACCGGCAACCTGTCGATTCTCGGCGTGCCCGGCCTGTCGCTGTTCAAGGAATACCTGCACAACGAGGCGGCCACGCAAGGGAGTTTCGACGCCCACGGCTACTTCATCACCGGCGACCGCGTCACGCTGCTCGACCGCGGTTTCATCAGGTTCGGCGACCGCGCCAAGGACATGCTGAAGGTCGGTGGCGAGAATGTCGCGGCTTCGGAGATCGAGCAGGTCGTCATCGCTGTGCCCGGCGTGCGCGAAGCCGCCGTGGTCGGCATGAAGCATGCGATGCTCGACGAGGTTCCGGTGGTCTTCATCATCCCGCATGCCGGCGTGGGCAACATGCCGCCGACCCTGCACGACCATGTCATGGCCGCCTGCCGCAACGCGCTGGCCGACTTCAAGGTGCCGCGCGAAATCCGCTTCGTCGACGAGATGCCGCGTTCGACGCTGGAGAAAGTGGCCAAGGCGGAGTTGCGAAAACTGCTGGTGTGAAACGAGGCCCCGGCGCGGGCGCGCATTCGTCGTTCCCCGGATGCTGCGCAGCGCGGCGCTCTTGCGCCGTAGTGCGCTGCTGATCCGGGGTCCAGCTGTTCTGGAAACCGGGATCCCGGATCTGCGGAGCAGCATGCGATGCTGCGCATCGCCATGCCGCACCGCGTCCGGGATACAATCGTTGCTAATACGACCCCAGCGCCACCGGACGGAACACCTGCAGCAGTTGCTGGTCGAGCTTGTCGCCCATCTGTTCCATCATGGCGAAGGCCTTGATGTGGGTGAACGGCAAACGATACGGCCGGTTCTCGATCAGCGCGGAATAGATGTCGACGATGGTCATCAGCCGCACGATGTCGCTGATCTGGTCGCCGCGCAGCGCATCGGGATAGCCCGATCCGTCGAGTTGCTCATGATGGTGCAGAACCACGTCGAGCATCTCGCGCGGGAAACTGCCCTGCTCCAGCAGCGCGTCGAAACCGAGCCGCGGATGCTTGCGCATCTCGGCCATTTCCTCGGCGGTCAACGCACCCGGCTTGTCGAGAATGGCCACAGGGATGAAGGCCTTGCCGACGTCGTGGATCAGTGCGGCGCGGGTCAGCCGGCGCTGATCTTCCTCGCGCATGCCGAGATGCTGCGCGAAGGCGACGGCGAAGCCGGTGACGAACAGGCAGTGGCGATAGGTGTGGGTATGATGGCGCCCGACCGCCGCCAGCCACTGGCGCAGCGACGAGCGTTTGATCGCCCGCATGATCTGGTTTTCCGCCTTCATCACGTCGCTGAAGGTCAGCGGGATGCCGGCCGGCAGTTTCTCGAAGATCTGCACCATCACCGCATGGGCGGCCTCGACGCCGCGGCTTAGCGCCTTGCCGCTCGCGGTCGCGTTGGCATCCTGGTCATGCGGATCCGGAAAGGCGGCGCGTACGCGCTGCAACACGCCGCGCGCATCGAAAGGCCGCGCGATGGTGTCGGTCGCGCCCAGTGCCCAGGCCTGCATCGACCCGTGATGCAGGGCATCGGCCAGCACGAACAGCCGCGGCACCTGCTGATAGGCCTTGCCCTGCAGCTTGTTGCGGATGCGCTGCACGCTTTCCGCCGAGCGCAGATTGATATCGACGACGATGCCGGACAGATGTGCGGCCGGTGCATCGGGGATTTCCGAGGTCGAAATCGTCTCGACGTCACCGACCCTCTGCAACAGGTCAGCCAGTTCGGCGCTGCGATCGCTGCGGTCCGATGCCAGAAGCAATCGGCGACGAGCCGCGCTTTGCGTTCCTGAAACTGTCATATGTCCTCGACCGATCGCGACAAGCCTGAACGGAATACCTACCCGGAAACAGGTTCCCGAACGTTAAGCGGCATTGCTAAAAATTGCGTTTCGCTTGCCGGTTGCCGGTCATGGCGAGTCGCACGTGACTGGAATGAGTCGCGTTTGACTAAAGTTCGACGGGCCGAGCCGCGGCAGAGCCGCGTGCGTGCAGAGAAATCCGATTCGAATGTCAAACAGCCAGGTGCTCTCGTTCTCGCGGCGCCGATGGCGTCCGAGGTGCGAGCAGTCCTCCCCTCCAGACATGAGGGGAGCGGCGCGCCGGCAGGCGCGGTTGTGGTGGTTGGGGCGCGATCCGCGCCGCCGTCGCAACGGCGAAGCAGGTCGCGGCGCCTGCGGGCGCGCCACCGCGGGGTTTATGGCAAGGGGACCGTGCTTCCGGGCTGGCACGTGAACTCCCTGTGGGAGCCACTCCGGCGGGATTTCGCCCGCCTTTCGCCATCCGCGTCCAGCCACTCAAGGCAGAGCCCCCGTAGTAGGGCCCGGACGGTGACCCCAGCCTCCCGGGACGTGCTTGCGAGGCACGCGCGCGGGACACCGCATCCTGCTCCATTCTCAAGACGCCTCATGACAGCGCCCCTCGTTGAGCAGGACGATGAGACTATAAGTCTGAGATAGGATAATAGTCTATGGTGATAATGAAGAAATTTGCATCGTGTTCACACGCCGCTCTCGTTTCCCGGACGCGCTGCGGCGTGGCAGCGATGCGCAGCATCGCGAACGCTGCTGCGCAGATCCGGGATCCCGTTGATTTCAGCAAAGCGGGGCCCCTGATCTGCGAAGCACCACGCCGCAAAAGCGGCGTAGTGCATCGCGTCCGGGGAACAGGGCTCGCGCGGACGGCACGCAGCCCCGGCGCCCGCATGTTGTCAGCCACGGCCGATCGACTATCATGCCAGTCACCACGGCACGGCCGCACGATGCGTCGGCCGATGACCGCACAATTCTGAAAGGCACTTCGCATGAGGCGACTGATTGGCGCTGCGCTGCTGTTGGCGGCCGTCGCGGCGGCTCCGCAAGCTTTGCAGGCACAGCAGATCGTGCGGCATGCGCCGTTCATCGCCTCGCTGTCCAACAACACGCCGCTGCAGTTCGGCATGGCGCCGACTGATGCAGCGCGCGCGCTGGATACGCCGCTGGCTTATGTGCGCGGCCGGCGGGGCGACGAGACCCTGCTGGCGATTCGCGCCTATGGCGGCAGCGGCTTCTTCGAACGCCGCAACCGCCTCTATCTCCAGTTCCGCCAGGGACGCCTCACCGGCTGGAAGGGCGACTGGGGCAGCGACTGGCTGGCGCAATAGCGCGCTTGTGTCTTGCCGGTCGAGATGCGACCTGCAAACAGACCTCACTTGCAACAACCGATGGATGATCCGTGGGACAAGACATTGCGCTGACCGCTGCCGACAAGTTCGAACTCGGCGCCTATCGCACCACGCCGGCCGGGACGCCGAAGGGCGCGGTGGTGGTGATCCAGGAGATTTTTGGCGTCAATCATCACATCCGCACGGTGTGCGATCGCTTCGCCATGCAAGGCTATGTGGCCGTGGCGCCGGCGATCTTCGACCGGGTCGAGCGCAATTTCACCTCCGGCTATTCGCCCGTGGAAGTCGCCATCGCGCGAAAATTCGTCGCCAACCCGGACTGGGCCGCGTTCATGCTGGACACCCAGGCGGCCATCGATTCGGTGAAGGATGTCGGCCCTGTGGGCATCATCGGCTTCTGCCTCGGCGGCAGCGTGGCCTATGCGGCGGCCACCAAACTGACCGGCCTCAGTGCCGCAATCGGCTATTACGGCGGGGCCATCGTGCGCTTCGCCGACGACAGACCGACCGTGCCGACGCAACTGCATTTCGGCGAGAAGGACCACGGCATTCCGCTGGCGGACGTCGAGACCATCCGCGCCAAGCGGCCGGAGGTAGAAGTCTTCGTCTATGACGGCGCGCAGCACGGCTTCGGCTGCGACGAACGCTCCAGCTACGACAAGCCCAGCGCCGAACTCGCGAAGCAGCGCAGCCTGGCGTTTTTTGCCAAGCATCTGGTGAAGTGACTTCACCTCTCCCCGCCTGCGGGGAGAGGTCGAGACCTGAGCGAAGCGAAAGTTTCGGGTGAGGGGCAGCCGGAGCGTCTCATTAACTCCCCTCACCCGGATTACTCGCTGCGCTCGCAATCCGACCTCTCCCCGCAAGCGGGGAGAGGTGAAGCAGGTGCGTGCTTCGTGAGCGTAGAATGCGTTCGCCGACCCGCACGGTACCTTGTCTACTCGCCCTTGACGCCGGCGGTCTTTGCCACCGCTGCCCAGCGATCGAAATCGCGGCGCAGGGTCTTCTGGAACGACTCGGCGGAGTCCCCGACCGCGATGAGATTGACCGCCTGCAATCCGGCCACGCCTTCCGGCGACCTGATGATGCGGCCGAGTTCGGCGGACAGCTTGTTGACGATGTCCTTCGGCGTCGCCGCGGGCACGAACACGCCGACCCAGCCTTCGGCCTCGAAGCCGGGATGACCGAGTTCGGCAAGCGTCGCCACATTGGGCAGCTTGGGTTTGCGCGTCTCGCCGCCGACCGCCAGCGCCCTGATCGTGCCGGCCTCCAGCTGCGGGCCGCCGGTGGTGAAGTCGATGAAGGCCGCGGTAACCTGATTGCCGAGCAGATCGTTGAGCAAGGGCGACGCGCCGCGATAGGGTACATGGGTCATCTCGATGCCCGCGGTCTTCTTCAGCAGTTCGCCGTACAGATGCGACGTCGTCGCATTGCCGAAGGACCCGTAGGGGTGCTTGCCGGGACTGGCCTTGGCCAGATCGACCAGATCCTTCACCGACTTCATCGGCTGCGCTGCCGGCACCACAAGCACGATCGGCGACAGCGCCACTTGCGTGACCGGCGCAAGGTCCTTGAACACATCGTAGGGCAGGTTCGACACCAGGCTGGGCGCCTGAATGATCTGGGTGATGGCAACCAGCACGGTGTAGCCGTCGGCCGGCGCCTTGGCGGCATAGTCATTGCCGATAACCCCGCCGGCGCCGGACTTGTTCTCGACGGTGACGGGCTGCTTCCAGGCATCCGACAGCTTGTTAGCCAGCAACCGCGCGGCAACATCGGTGGCGCCGCCGGGAGCATAGGGCACGACGAAGGTGATTCGCCGCTCGGGATACGACCCCGCCGTCGTCTGTGCCGACGCGGTCGCCAGCGTGCCCCAGACCATGGCGACCGCCACGGCAACCCCACGCACGACCCGACTCGACGGATTGGTCCTCATCGTCTTCTCCCTCTGAATTTTGGTGTGACGCTATCGCGCCACATCGCCGCGAGTTGACCTCGCTTGTTCCCTGCTTATCGCGTGGGATCGATTCTTGATACGGCGTGCGGCGTGGCGCGATGCGGATGCGCTGATCTGGCGCAGTCCGGCATTCCCTGCGACACATCCGGTGAAGCCGTTCGGATAGAGGCATCCCCGGCGCCACACTCTCATCTGTCATCGCCCGGCCGGGCGCGCAATCGCGCGCCAGGACCGGGCGACCCAGTAATCACTGGCGTGAGTGATAGTACCGCATGGCCTGCGTTTACTGGATCGCCCGCTTTCGCGGGCGATGACAGCGGCGTGTGACGCGGCGACGCGCGATCAGAACCAGCGTTCGCCGACCAGCACGGTATCGCCGGGATCGAGCAGGGTGCCGAGCGGCACCACGCTGCGCAGCGCGCCGTCGATGGTGGCGTGGGTGAGCGTCACCTCGTCGCGCCTGGCGCGCGGCGAAAAGCCGCCGGCGATGGCCACCGCGCTCTCCACCGTCATGTTGGGCACGTAGGGATACTGACCGGGAGCCGCGACCTCGCCGAGGATAAAGAACGGCCGGTAGGCCTCGATTTCCACCGCCACCGAGGGTTCGCGGATGAAGCCGTTGCGCAGCCGCCCGGAGATCTCGGTGGCGAGGCCGGCGGCGGTCCTGCCGCGTGCCTTCACCGGGCCGATCAGCGGCATGGCGATGACGCCGCTGGCGTCGATGGCATAGGTGTTGGTCAGACCCTCCTGGCCGTAGACCACGACGCGCAGCCGGTCGCCGGTGTCGAGCTTGTAGCTGGCGTCAAAGCTGGAGACCGCGGGCGCGCTATAGCGTGCCGGCGCGGCGGCATAGGCCTCAAGCGGCGGGCGATTGGTTGAAGCAAAGCCGGAGCGCAGCGCGGCGATGGCGCCGCCGGAACCGGCCCGCGGTGCGGCGGCCGGCGTGCCATAAGCCAAGGCGTCGAGATCGCTCTGCGGCTGGACCGAGGCCACCGGCCCGGATCGGCCCATGCAGCCCGACAGCGCCAGCGCAGCAAGCGCGGCCATCATGGTCAATCGAAACGCGCGCACACAAAACACCACAACATCCCTCACTGCGAGACAGCTTCGGTTGTGAATGATTATGGTTAAAAAACCGTTTGGTCGTGCGCGGACAGCAAAAGCCCGCCCGCGGAGGCGTCCGCGGGCGGGCTGGAGATGGCAGACGCTGCGCGCGATCTCAGGCGCTGACGCCGGCCCCGATCGGGCACGACACCCCGGTGCCGCCGAGGCCGCAATAGCCGGCGGGGTTCTTCGCCAGATATTGCTGATGATAGTCTTCGGCGAAATAGAACTCGCCGGCCGGCGCGATCTCGGTGGTGATGGTGCCGAGACCCTTGGCCGACAACGCCTTCTGATAGGCCGCCTTCGACGCGTCGACGGCCTGGCGCTGCGCATCGCTGAAGGTGTAGATCGCCGAGCGATACTGGGTGCCGACGTCGTTGCCCTGGCGCATGCCCTGGGTCGGGTTGTGGCTCTCCCAGAACGTCTTCAGCAACTGCTCGTAAGAGATCTTGCGGGGATCGAACACCACCAGCACCGCTTCGGTGTGGCCGGTGCGGCCCGAGCAGGCCTCTTCATAGGTCGGGTTCGGCGTGTGGCCGCCGGCATAGCCGACCGCCGTGGTGTAGATGCCGTCGCCGAGTTCCCAGAACTTGCGTTCGGCGCCCCAGAAACAGCCGAGCCCGAACACGGCCTGCTCCAGGCCTTCCGGATAGGGCGGCTGGATCGGACGGCCGTTGACGAAGTGCGTCTTCGCGGTGGCCATCGGCGTGGCGCGGCCGGGCAGCGCCTCGGCGGCGGTGGGCAATGCGGTGGTCTTGCGCATGAACAGCATGATCATCTCCCTGCGCGCTTGCCAGCGAAGTGGCATCCGGTTCGCTGGACCAACGCGCGCATCTGACGGACAACAGCGCCTAGCCGGAGGACCGGATCACTCCCGCCGGCGACGCCCTGAGCTCAATTGGCAATATAGGTATTTACGCGGGAAACGGCAGGTCTGTTACGGCACGGCGCCGGCATGACAGGCAGAGCCAGTGCGACGATCGCTCAGTTGCGCGAATAGCCGATCAGCGGCTTGCGCGGCCGGAACAGCAGCAACAGCAGGATACCCAACACCCCCATGACCGCCCAGGCCGGCTGGTTCAGGATGATTTTCACCACGCCGTTCCACAACCATGGCGAGACTCCCTCCACCATGGTGCGAAAGGCGGCCTGGCTGGCCTGGTGGATGTCGTTCCAGAACTCGCCCAGCCGGGTCAGCCGCAGCGCCTGGTCGGCAATCGAGCGGGCACCGTCATAGACCAGGAAAAAGAACCCGCCGGCCAGCAGCAGCAGCCCCACCAGACGGAAAAACCCCGGATCATGCATCACCCTCTCGTCAATACCACCCGGCATTAGCCGCAAGGCAAGAGAAATTCAACCTCGCCAGCGGCTTAGAGGCAAATGAAGGTCGTTCCGGGGCGCCCGGAGGCCGGCTTGCGCCCGCGCCCCCGGACGCGCCAATTGGCGCGTCGGGGAACGACAGCCTTGCCCCCGGAAAGCGTTGACGCCCAAAACCCCGCCCTCTATAAGGAGCGCCAATGGCGGCGGGTGAAATCCTGCCGCCGCTGTTCTTTGAGCGGCGTGCCCCGTGAGCTGGTTAGCTCCGAGGATAGCATTTTCAGGAACACCCCGGAAACAACATCAGCGTCGGCCCATTTGAACGGCGGACGTCAATCAGCCCGGCACCCGCGTGCGGGTCGCTGCTGAAGGATCGAGAGAATGGCCAATACGACCTCCGCCAAGAAGGCGACGCGCAAGATTGCCCGCCGCACCATCATCAACAAGTCGCGCCGCACCCAGATGCGCGGTTCGATCCGCACCGTCGAGGAAGCCATCAAGCTCGGCGACCGCGAAGCGGCGCTGCAGGCGATGAAGAAGGCGGAGCCGGAATTGATGAAGGCTGCGCAGCGCAACATCGTTCACAAGAACCTGGCGAGCCGCAAGGTGTCGCGCCTCGTGCACCAGATCGCCAAGCTCGCCGCAAAGTAAAACGGCCACGAAATTTCGACGTTGCAAAAGCCCGGCTCAGCCGGGCTTTTTTATGCGCCGTCGGCGCGCGTGATGTGTCCATCGTTTTCAATGACGCACACCAAATCGTCGGCGGTGAAATGCGCGTCAAGCAATGTCGCGTGCGCGACTCGCGGAACAACCGTAGAATTACGGAGGACAACGTCGCGGATGGCCACCCGCGCTCGCTTTCAAAAAGCAACAGCGCTGCAGCGCGATTCGGAATCCGCTGTCGAGGGTTACCCTGACTCAACGCACAGAAAAAAACGCGCGCGCGTAGTCACTTATCGGCATAGCGAGGAAGAGCAGTTGGAAAACGCGCCATGGCTACCTTCAAACGTAAACGATTTGTGAATTTATTTTTGTCGAACGTCCGGCTTGCAACAGAGCCTTCACATTTCGATTCAGTGCGTGGATTCAAAACCTTGCTTCGACACCCCAACGGCCTCCGGCGATTTTGCGGAATGCGCGGCCGATTTCCTGCCGCCACACGAGAATCAATCCGTTGCGAGAAATAAGCCATCGTGTATTTCTTAGCTCGTTCGCGGCGCCCACGGTTCTTCAGATCAGCGCGATTGAGGAACCAGGGCGGACATGCAGATCAGCGGCGGTGTGCAGGTTAGCGACGCTTTCCAAGCTTCGGTCGGGTTGCCACTCATAGCAATATGGGGACGGATGTTTTGTGTCGAAATTTCTCTGTCGGCTCCCAAATGGGAACGCCTCACAAAAGAGAATGCGTGCAGGATAACGTGGCTCGCCGCAGCGGAAGGTGAAGGAACAGAGGGTTGAAGAGCGGGCAAGATAGAAGTGATGCGGCATCTAACGTCTGACACTTAGACGCCGCGGACTGACCTTGTTACAGATTTGGAATGACAGCTTGCTGCGTGCGACCGCAGCGAGTGGGGAGGCTTTATGCGCAACGGGACTACGACGGCCTTTCAAGACGTGCCATCGGCTGCGGCCGACAATCGCAACGTCAGCTGCAACGCCAGCGCCATTGCGCGGCCTACCGCACGCGCCCCCGACGGACGCTCGAGTACGCGCTGACCTCGCGAAAGCCTCATTTTCACCAGTACTGACCGGCCCGCGGCGTTCCGCCGACCGGCTGGCCTGTGCCCGAAGACGAGGTCTCGCCCGAGGTCGCGCCGCGCATGCAACCGCGCGGACATACAGCGGCAGCGAGTGCCGAATACCAACTCACCGGAAAAGTCGTCAAACA